>NZ_JASCXF010000079.1:0-2485 GCF_030062225.1 Sphingomonas sp. 2R-10 | reverse complement strand
CTTCCGACGCCTCGTCAAAGACTACGAACGTTACGCCGAAACACTCGCAGGACTTCACATCGTCGCCTTCGCCTGCCTCATGATGAAACAGGCCGCTGCACTCGCTGATGGTTCATAACAGCCTCTATCTCCCTGTGAGAGAAAGTCTATTTCATTACCTGCTGCACGCCAGCGGGAGATGTGGCCAGTTGGATACGAATGTTCAGAAGTCCATCAGACCCCGCACATCCCTTCGCATTCGTTCGGCCAGAGATCGAGCTGGCCGCGATCGGCGTCGGTGGCGAGATCGGCTTCGTCGAGGGGCACGGCGGAGCGGTGCAGATAGACCTCGCTGCGGATGCCGCGAAAGCCGGTGCGGATCGCGCGGTCCACCGCCACCGCGTCGGCCCAAGCGTCGGGATCGTGGTCGCGCATGTCCCGCCACACCGCGTCGGAGTGAAACGGACAGCTGATGCACGACGACTTCGGTGGCAGCGGATAGCCGTGCCGCTCCAGCCAGCGCAGGCAGTCCTGCCGCGTCATGCCCATCTCGATCAGCGGCCAGCGGTTGAGCTGCCAGTCCTCGAAGGACGGCTTCATGCGGATCGCTTCGTCGAGCGAGATGCCGATCCATTGCTCCGCGACGGGCGTCTTGGGCGAGCGCCGCCCGGCGATGCCGAGCAGCTCACGTACCTTCCGCCGGATCGGCACGATCTTGTAGTCGCCGGTGCATTGGCGACGGATCATGCCGACGCCCACCTTTTCGGTCGCGACGATGCGGGTGCCGACCACGGTGAGATCGCCATCATCGTCTTCGTCGTAGACCGGCAGTTCGGCCCTAGCCGGCGTCACCGTGCGGGTGAAGGCCGGGATCGACGCCCAGCGTTCGCCGCGTGCTCCCGCGAGCAGATCGGCGCGAAGGTCGCCGGCCGAGACGATGTGGACCGGGAACGGCAGCACGTTCGGCGACCGCAGCCAGTCGAGATGCTCGTACACCGCGCGCGGCTCCCAGCCGTTATCGGCGAACACGGCACAGTCGGGCATCGGACCGATCTCGCCATGCGCTGCCATCAGCGCCAGTGTGGTCGACTGTACGCCGGCACCGAGGCTGAGGACGCGCAGGCGGATGCCAGCCGTCCGGTCGGGGGCTGGTGCGAGATGCGGGAAGACGGGCGCGTTCATCATGCCGCCTCCCGCGCGTCGATCGCGCCGGCGGCAGCATCGGCGTCGGGCAGGAAGCCGAGCAGCCAGTCGGCCGCCTTGCTCACCTGCGAAGCTGCACGGACGATGGCGCGACCGTCGTCGCGCAGCACCTCCAGCCAGGCACCGATGTAGTCGGCATGGCGGACCGTCGGCACGATGCCGAGCGACGCGCAGCAGAACGCCGCGTTCATCTCGGCGACGAGTTCCTCGAAAGCGTATTTCCTGGTGCCGAAGCCGCCGGTCATGTCGCGGCCGAGCCGGGAAGCATGGCCGGTCGCGTGGCACAGTTCGTGGAGCGCCGTGCGATGCCAGTTGATCGGCTCGAAATAGGCCTGCGGCGGTGGGACCTGCACATAGTCGGGACCCGGTGCGTAGAAGGCGCGGTCGCCGCCGATCCGAAAGTCGATGCCGGTGGCCCGGATCAGCGCCTCGGCCCGCGGTTCGATCAGGCCGGGCGGCGGGGGCGGTGCGGCGACCGTGACATCGTCCGGCAGCTCCTCGCACTGGGCGGCGTTGAAGACGGTGAACCGCTTGAGGAACGGGATCGCGGCGGCCTCTTCCCCGCTGGCGCGAGCACGTGGCTTCTCGTCGTCGGGGACGAAGCGGTCGGCATAGACGACGGTGGTGCAGCGCTCGCCCTTGCGGACATGGCCGCCGAGCGCGAGCGCCTGCCGGAAGGTGAGCCAGCCCTGGCCAGGGAAGCCGTGCTCGATCACGGCGCCCCACAAGATCAGGACGTTGATGCCGGAATAGGCGCGTCCGGTCGCGGCGTTCCGCGGCAGGCCGATCGACGCCTTCGCCGCGGCGGTCCCCCACGGCTGGACCCAGGGGACACGGCCCGCCTCCAGCTCGGCGACGATCCTGTCGGTGATCTCGTCATAGAAGCCCGCCCGGTCAAAGCCGGGGCGAGCGCGATCGGAATGTCTGGACATCGCGGAGCTCCGCGACGGGCGCCGGAGACATCTTCTCCAGCCCTCGACCCGTCACGGCCATCCGGTCCGCGCTCTCACTCTCTCGGCTTTGCCGTAGATGATGGCCTCAGAGAGGACAGGCATGATCGGAGAAGGACGCATCGGCTTCTACCAAGAGGTCGAAGGCGCTTTGAAAGAAGGGGTCAAGCCAGCGTCGCTCGACGCCGACGCGGCAAAAAGGCAACCGAATCTCCGATTGTTACGTCTTAGAGCCCGACTCATAATTCGAGCTTTGCGATACGGCGGGTCATTCGCCTGATGGATGCGATGATGAGCCATGCTTCTGACGAGGCGATGGAAGCCTCCCAGTCCTTGGCGAGGCGTCGGCATCG
>NZ_JASCXF010000078.1:0-3107 GCF_030062225.1 Sphingomonas sp. 2R-10 | reverse complement strand
GGATGCGCTGTCCGTCGGGGGCGGGGGTGTGGATCGCGATACCCGGCGGCACGGCCAGCGGGGCGGTGACGACGCTATCGGCGACGGCGATGGTGTCGCTCGCGGCACCGGCCGGCTTCGCGCTGTCGGGCAGGTAGCGGATCGTCGCCGCGCGGTTGTCGGCCAGCCAGGTGCGCGCGACGCGCTGGACATCGGCGGCGGTGACGCGCCCGATCGCGGCCAGCCCCTTGTCGGCGGCCTTCGGATCGCGCTCGACGATCACGCCCTGCGCCAGTGCCGACGCTTTGCCTTCCGCCGTTTCGCGCGACAGCAGTTCGGCGGTGGTGATCTCGTTCTTCGCCTCGGCCAGCTCGCCCGCCGTCGGCGGGGTCGCGATCAGCTTCGCGACCTCGCGCTTCAGCGCCGCTTCACCGTCGGCCACCGACTTGCCCCCGGCGAGGATCGCGTAGAGCGACAGCGTGCCCGGCCCCTGTTTGGCATCGAACTGTACGCCCGTGTCCTGCGCGATCTGGTCGCGGTAGACGAGGCTCTGGTGCAGCCGCGAATTGTCGCCGCTCGACAGGATCGCATCGAGCACCTTGAGCGCCGCCTGATCGGGATGGCTGGCGGGCGGCAGCGGGTAGCTGATGAGGACGGCGGGCAGCGGCGTATTCGCCTCGTACACCGTCCTGGTCACCGGTTGCTGGCGGACCGGTTCGTCGACGCTCACACGCGGGATCGGGCGATCGGGCCGGGCGATGGGCGCGAAATACTGGTCGACCCAGCGGTCGAGCTGCGCGGGATCGAAATTGCCCGCCACCACCAGCACCGCATTGTCGGGCCGGTAATAGGTCGCATGGAAGGCGCGGATGTCGTCGATCGTCGCCGCGTCCAGATCGGCGATCGATCCGATGCCCGGCCGGGCATAGGGATGGCGGCCATAGGACACCATCGGCGCATAGAGGCCGAACAGCTTGCCATAGGGTTGCGCGAGGATGCGGCTGCGCAGTTCCTCCTTCACGACCTCGCGTTCCGAGGCGAAGGTCCTGGGATCGACGACCAGCGTCGCCATCCGGTCGGCCTCGGCGAACAGCAGCCGTTGCAGGTGGTTGGCGGGCACCACCTCGAAGTAGTTCGTGTAGTCGTCGGCGGTCGACGCGTTGTTGTACCCGCCGACATCCTCGGTCAGCCGGTCGAGCTGTTCGGGCACCAGATTACGGGTCGCCTTGAACATCAGATGTTCGAACATGTGCGCGAACCCCGACCGCCCGGCGGGATCGTCCTTCGACCCCACATCGTACCACACCTGCACCGACACGTTCGCGCTCGACGTGTCGCGGATGGCGTAGACGCGCAGCCCGTTGGCCAGCGTGCGTTCGGTGTAGGCGATGGGCGGTACGGCCGCGGCAGGGGCTGTCGGGGCGGGACGCTGCTGCGCGAGGGCCGGGGACAGCAGGGCGGACGAGATCAGCAGCGCGAGGCCGAAACGCATGGGGGCAGTTCTCCGGTCGGATGATGCGGCAAGGTGTGGGCCGCATCGCCCCGGAGTGTCAACGTATCGTCGGTTACGATGCCGCGATTGATCCAGACTGTTTCGTCACTCCCGCGCAGGCGGGAGTCCATGAACGCTGGCGTCGCCGATCATGTCGCATCGTCGGCGGCCATGGATTCCCGCCTGCGCGGGAATGACGAGTAACGGGATCAGCCCTTCTTGCGCCCCGAATTGGCGTAGAGCAGCGCGGCGGCCAGCGCGGCCGATCCGATGCCGATGCCGATCGGCACCAGCGGCCACGGCTGGCCCTTCGACGGTTGTTTCGTGTCGGCGGCGGCTTCGGCGACGCGCTTGGCCTCCTTCGCGGCGGCGGCGACTTCGTTCAGTTCGGTCTTGTCGGTCATTATCCTCTCCCTCTTGTCGGGGTCAACGCGCGGGCGACGCGTATCGCGCCCGGAAATCGTCGGCAAAGGCCGCCAGCGTATCGTTCGCGATCGCGGCGCGCAGGTCGGCCATCAGCGCCTGGTAGAAATAGAGGTTATGCTCGGTCATCAGCATCGCCCCCAATATCTCGCCCGCGCGGACCAGATGATGGAGATAGGCGCGGCTATGCCCCTGGCATACCGGACAGGCGCAGTCGGGATCGATCGGGCCCGTATCCTCGGCGAATCTGGCATTGCGGATGTTGATCGGGCCTGAACGGGTAAAGGCCTGTCCGGTGCGGCCCGATCGGGTCGGCAGCACGCAGTCGAACATGTCGATGCCGCGTTCGACCGCGCCGACGATGTCGTCGGGCTTGCCCACGCCCATCAGGTAGCGTGGGCGGTCGACCGGCAACTGCTGCGGCGCATAGTCGAGCACGCCGAACATCGCCGCCTGCCCCTCACCGACCGCGAGGCCGCCGACGGCATAGCCGTCGAAGCCGATATCGATCAGCGCGTCGGCGGAGCTTTTGCGCAACCCTTCGTCGAGCGCGCCCTGCTGGATGCCGAACAGTGCGGCGCGCGATGCGTGTTCCGCACCCGCATCGAAGCCGGCGCGGCTGCGGCGGGCCCAGCGCATCGACCGTTCCATCGCCGCCGCCTGAACCTCGCGGGTCGAGGTGGTCGGCACCAGCTCGTCGAACGCCATGACGATGTCGGAGCCGAGCAGCCGCTGAATCTCCATCGAGCGTTCGGGACTCATCAGGTGGCGGGTGCCGTCGAGGTGGCTCTTGAACTCGACCCCGTCCTCCGACCGTCTGGTCAGCTCGGACAGGCTCATCACCTGATAGCCGCCGCTGTCGGTCAGGATCGGCCGGTCCCAGCCCATGAAGGCGTGCAGCCCGCCCAGCCGCGCGACGCGCTCGGCGCTGGGGCGCAGCATCAGGTGATAGGTGTTGCCGAGCAATATGTCGGCGCCGCTGGCGCGCACGTCGCTGGGCTTCATCGCCTTGACCGTCGCGGCGGTGCCGACCGGCATGAAGGCCGGCGTGCGGATTTCGCCACGTTGCATGGCGATGGTGCCGGTGCGGGCGCGGCCGGAGGTGGCGGTGATCGTGAAGGCGAAACGGGGCGGCATAAGGCGTGGCGTCATGCCGGAGCTTGGCCGACGTGTCGACCCAAGATCCTCCCCGCCCGCGGGGAGGATCTTGGGT
>NZ_JASCXF010000077.1:0-3476 GCF_030062225.1 Sphingomonas sp. 2R-10 | reverse complement strand
CGCCGATCTTCCAGGTCGCCGATGTCGGGCTGGTCGGCGACCTGTTCACGCTGGTGCCGGAGTTGACCGCCAAGCTGTGAGTGAAGCAGCGCCAAGCTGCTGAACGGTGCGCGCGGGGCAAAGCCCCAAGCGCACACAGCGACGGCCGGCCGGCGTCACCACAGCGACGACCGACGACGCGGGGTTCAGCCCCGCGTCGGCCTGCCCGGTGAGGACGGCATGCCCGACCCACCGCTCCCGTACCCCGGCGCAGGCCGGGGCCCAGTTGGGCGCCGGTAGCGATCTACCGGCAGCCATCCCCAACTGGACCCCGGCCTTCGCCGGGGTACGCGCGTGACAGGCGAACCGTTGTCGACGATCGCCATCGTCACGGAGACGCCTGAGGTACGCGGGTGTGGGGCGAAGGACGACGCCCCCGCTACTTCGCCGCCACGGGGTAGACAACATCACCGATCAGCTGCGATTGTAAATCCTTCACAACCGGACAGCATCCCACCCATCCCGCAGCACACCGCCACCTCGTCATGGCCTTCTCATCCGTTTACCCGGCCAATTCCTGTGTGCTCTTTACTCCCAGCCCCAGCACAGATCGCGGGCCATATGGGAGTAGATGCGATGACCCACGAACCGCCGCGCAGCCGCGCCGTCTTTTCGACCGAGGATTTTGGGCTGCTGAAGGAAGCGGTCGGTGCCTATGTCCGGCAGATCGCCGACGACCCGCGCTCGTCGAAATTCTCCAACCTCTATCACCGGATCGGCCGCGTCGGCTGATCGCCGGCCACACCCCACTTCGCATCGACGGCAGTACCGACCAGGTCGCAGCGATAGCGCGTGGCCGACGATGCCGGCTGCCGTCGACTTGCGCCTGCTTCACGGAGAGACCGCAACCATGACCTATCACGGCCAGACTGTCCGCGCCGCCGCGCTGATCGCCGAACGGGGCGCTGCGTGGGCCGGTATCGATGCCGATGCCGTCGCCCGCATGCGGCTCCAGAACCGCTTCCGCACCGGGCTCGACATTGCGCGCCATACCGCCGACGTCATGCGCCGCGACATGGCAGCGTACGACGCCGATCCCGCGGCCTACACCCAGTCGCTGGGCTGCTGGCACGGCTTCATCGCCCAGCAGAAGATCATATCGATCAAGAAGCATTTCGGTTCGACCAAGGGCCGCTACCTCTATCTGTCGGGCTGGATGGTCGCGGCGCTGCGCAGCGAGTTCGGCCCGCTGCCCGACCAGTCGATGCACGAGAAGACCAGCGTGCCCGCGCTGATCGCCGAACTCTACACCTTCCTCAAACAGGCGGACGCGCGCGAACTGGGCATGCTGTTCCGCGACCTCGACGATGCGCGTCGCAGCAGCAATGACGTCGAGGCGCAGCGTCTGACCAACGCGATCGATCACTACGAGACGCATGTCGTCCCCATCATCGCCGACATCGACGCGGGCTTCGGCAATGCGGAGGCGACGTACCTGCTTGCGAAGAAGATGATCGAGGCCGGCGCCTGCGCGCTGCAGATCGAGAACCAGGTCAGCGACGAGAAACAGTGCGGCCATCAGGACGGCAAGGTCACCGTGCCGCACGAGGACTTTCTGGCGAAGGTCCGGGCCTGCCGCTACGCCTTCCTCGAACTGGGGGTCGACAACGGGATCATCGTGACGCGGACCGATTCGCTCGGCGCCGGCCTGACCAAGCAGATCGCCTATTCGGCCGAACCCGGCGATCTGGGCGACCGGTATAATGCGTTCCTCGATTGCGAGGCGGTGGACGACGTCACGCGGTTGCGCGGCGACGTGGTGATCGAGCGTGACGGCAAGCTGCTGCGCCCGAAACGGCTGCCGTCGAACCTGTTCCAGTTCCGCAAGGGGACCGGGGCCGATCGCTGCGTGCTCGACTGCATCACCTCGTTGCAGAACGGCGCCGACCTGTTGTGGATCGAGACCGAGAAGCCGCATATCGAACAGATCGCCGGAATGGTCGACCGCATCCGCGCCGTCGTTCCGGACGCCAAGCTGGTCTACAACAACTCGCCGAGCTTCAACTGGACGCTGAACTTCCGCCAGCAGGTGTTCGACCGCTGGGCGCAGGAGGGACGCGACCTGTCGGGCTATGACCGGGCGCGGCTGATGAGTGTGGATTATGATTCGACCGAACTGGCCGCCGAAGCGGACGAGAATATCCGCACCTTCCAGAGGGATGCCGCGGCGCGTGCCGGCATCTTCCACCACCTGATCACGCTGCCGACCTATCACACCGCGGCGCTGAGCACCGACAATCTGGCGAAGGAATATTTCGGCGAGGCCGGCATGCTCGGCTACGTCAAGGCCGTGCAGCGCGAAGAGATTCGTAAAGGGATCGCGTGCGTCAGGCACCAGAATATGAGCGGGTCGGACATCGGCGACGACCACAAGGAATATTTCGCCGGCGAGGCGGCGTTGAAGGCGGGCGGCGCCCACAACACGATGAACCAGTTCGCCGCCTGAACTCGCGACGGACGCGGCGGCAGCGATGTCGCCGCGTTCAGTTCGCGTCGGATACGGGGGGCAGGAAGCGGTACACCGTCCCCCGGGATATCCCCAGTTCGCGCGCGATATGCGCCGGGCGCATGCCCTCGGCCGCCAGCTTGCGGACTGCCGCCGGATCGATGCGCGGCTTGCCCCCTTTGTAGACGCCCCGCGCCTTGGCGGCGGCGATGCCTTCGGCCTGGCGTTCCTTGCGCAGATTGGTCTCGAATTCGGCGAAGACGCCGAGCATGTCGAGAAACGCCTTGCCCGCCGCGGTACCGGTATCGATCGGCTGCTCGGTCGCGCGGAGCATCACGCCCCTGCCCTTCAGTTCATGGACGATGTCCTGCAGGTCCTTCATCGACCGGGCGAGCCGGTCGATCCGGGTGACGACCAGCGTGTCGCCCTCGCGCAGGAAGTCGAGCAACACCTGCAACTCGGTCCGTCCGCTGCGCCCGGTCGCCGATTTCCTTTCCGAACGCACCGTCTGGCACCCGGCGGCGCGCAGCGCGGCTTCCTGAATGCCGAGGTCCTGATCGGTCGTGGACACGCGGGCATAGCCGAACAGCGCCATGCAGCCCCCTTTCTCTGTTCGACGGCGTCTAGGATGGGGCATCGAACTGTTCAAGCGCACCGGTGCCGACCCTGATCGAACGCGCACCCGGTTCGCAGTCCCGGCGCCGAACCGTCTGCACCCGATCTGCACGACCGCTGCTTCGAAGCACCTTGCCCGCCACACTCTCCGCTGACGCCGCGCGCCTATCCCATCGGCTTCCCCCCGATCGGAGCTGCCCATGCGCTTCAGTTTCCTGCTCAAGGCCGCCGCAACCTGCGTGCTGGTATTCCTGTTCGACCGCCTGTTCCCCGACGACTGGGGCGGGGCGGCGGTCGGTGTCTTTGCCGGTGCCTGGCTGCTGGCACTCGTCGCTACCCGCCGCGATGTGCGGGTCCGGCGCGAGGCGGGTAGCGA
>NZ_JASCXF010000076.1:0-4037 GCF_030062225.1 Sphingomonas sp. 2R-10 | reverse complement strand
GGGCAATGGCGGGAGGTGGTCGCCTGACGCACCCGATCCGTATCCCCGCGCAGGCGGGGATCCAGAGCCACAGGCGTTGCGCCTTGTAACCCTGGATCCCCGCCTCCGCGGGGATACGGCTTTGATGGATCGAACCACAACCCCGACCGTCACCCCGGGCTCGAACCGGGGTCCCGCTTCCTCTCCCGCCGTCGGAAAGAAGCGGGACCCCGGATCAAGTCCGGGGTGACGATGGGGAAAGGCCAGCCCCCTCACGCCGCGTTCTGGTCGATCCCCAGTTCGCCCAACTTGCGGTAGAGCGTCGAGCGGCCGATCCCCAGCCGCCGGGCGACCTCGGTCATCCGGCCGCGATAATGGCCGATGGCGAGGCGGATGACGTCGGCCTCGATCTCCTCCAGCGCGCGCAGATTGCCGTCGGCGCGGAACAGGGTGACGCCGCCGGCGACGTCGTGGCGCTGTGCCGGCAGGACCGGTTGCGGTGCGCCGCCCTCGGCGATCCGGGCGATGTGCGGGAAATCGGCGCGGGTCAGCGCGTCGCCGTCGCACAGCACCGCCGCACGGAACAGCGCGTTCTGCAACTGGCGGACATTGCCGGGCCACGCATAGGTGCCGAGCAGCGTGATCGCGTCGTCGGTGATTCCCAGCTGGCGCAACCCCGGCTGCTGCGCGATGCGCGCCATCAGGTGGCGGGCGAGTGCGGGAATGTCGCCGGCGCGTTCGCGCAAGGGGGGAATCGTCACCTGCACGACGTTCAGCCGGTAATAGAGGTCCTCGCGGAAGCGGCCGGCCTCCACCTCCTGCGTCAGCGTCTTGTTGGTGGCGGCGACGACGCGGACATCGACCTCGCGCGGGTGGCGCGCGCCGACCGGCTGGATCTCGCCCGATTGCAGCACGCGCAGCAGCTTGACCTGCGTCTCGAACGGCATCTCGCCGATCTCGTCGAGGAACAGCGTGCCGCCGTCGGCTTCCTGAAAACGACCGATCTTGCGTTCGAACGCGCCGGTGAACGCGCCCTTTTCATGGCCGAACAGCTCGCTTTCGACGAGATTGGCGGGGATCGCGCCGCAGTTGACGCGGACCATCGGCTTGCGCGCGCGGGGGCTGGCGGCGTGGATCGCGTCTGCGACCACTTCCTTGCCGACGCCGCTCTCCCCCTCGATCAGCACCGGCACGCGGGCGCGCGCCGCCTTGGCCGCGATCGCCAGCGCGGCGCGGAATTGCGGGGCCGATCCGACGATCTCGTCGAACGCCAGCGACATCGACAGTTTTTCGGTAAGCGGACGCAGTTCGCCGCGCGCCGCGCCGCCGACCGCCGCCTCCAGCGCGGCGAGCAGCCGTTCGGCGGCGATCGGTTTCACCAGGAAATCGCTGGCCCCGGCACGCATCGCGGCGACGGCGCCGGCGACCGATTCGTTGGCGGTCAGCATCAGGATCGGCAGCGCCGGGCGGCTGCGGCGCAACTCGGCGATCAGCGCGGTCGCATCCGCCTGCGGCGACCAATGGTCGAGCAGCACGGCGTCGAGCGCCACGCCGTCGGGCGTACCCAGGGTCGCGAGCGCGGTTTCGGCGTCGCCCGCGAAGACGGTGCGCCATCCGCGCCGCGCCGCGATCGCCGCCACCAGCCGCCGCTGCGCCGGTTCGTCGTCGATCACCATCAGCAGCCGTTGTCCGTCGCGCGTCATGTGCTGCCCTGCGTCCCTGATGTCCCGTAACGGTGCAACCATGCGCCAGCGTTCGTAAAATTCGGCTTAAGCCGGCGACGACGCGATCGATGCGACCCGGCGGACGATCCGGACGGCACGTGCGGGGTTGGCGCGTCGGATGGGGCGCGCTACGCTGTCCGCCAACGAAACGAAATTCGAGAGGAGCTTCGATGGCGATCGACGGCCGCCCGCCCGCCCATGGCGGGACCTATACCGGCTTTCTGCGCTGGTTCACCTGGGGGGCGGTGGTGTGTGCCGCGCTCACCGCGCTGGTCATCTACCTGATCGCTTCCTGACGTGAAGCTCGCGCTTCTCGCCGAACAGGCCGCCGGCGAACGCCGGGTCGCCGCTACGCCGGAAACGGTGAAGAAGCTGATCGGCCTGGGTGCCGGCGTGGCCGTGGAGGCGGGCGCGGGCACGGGGGCGTCGATCGACGACGAGGCCTATGCCGCAGCGGGTGCGAGCGTGGGGCCGCGGGCACAGACGATCGCCGGTGCCGATATCCTGCTGGGCGTCGCCGGCCCCGCGCCCGACAGCCTTGCCGGTGTCAAGCCGGGGGCATGGCTGGTCGCCGGGCTCAATCCCTTTGGCGAGCGGGCGCGGATCGACGCCTATGCCGCGCTGGGCGTCGAGGCGCTGGCGATGGAATGGATGCCGCGTATCACCCGCGCCCAGTCGATGGACATATTGTCGTCGCAGGCGAATCTGGCGGGATACAAGGCGGTGCTGGACGCCGCCGCCGAATATGGCCGCGCGTTCCCGATGATGATGACCGCGGCGGGCACGATCAGCGCGGCGCGGGTGTTCGTGATGGGGGTCGGCGTCGCCGGGCTGCAGGCGATCGCCACCGCCCGGCGGCTGGGCGCGCAGGTCAGCGCCACCGACGTCCGTTCGGCGACGAAGGAACAGATCCAGTCGCTGGGCGCCAAGCCGATCTTCGTCGAGACGGTGGCGGGGATCGAGGGCGAGGGCGCGGGCGGCTATGCCGGCGAGATGAGCGCGGAATACCGGGAAGCACAGGCCGAGCTGGTGTCCGCCCATATCGCGAAACAGGACATCGTCATCACCACCGCGCTGATTCCCGGCAAGCCCGCGCCCCGCCTTGTCAGCGAGCGCCAGGTCGCGTCGATGCGGCCGGGCAGCGTGCTGGTCGACCTCGCGGTCGAACAGGGCGGCAATGTCGAGGGCGCGGTCGCGGGCGAGGTGGTGGTGCGCCACGGCGTGAAGATCGTCGGCCATCGCAACGTGCCCAGTCGGCTGGCGGCCGACGCATCGGCGCTGTTCGCGCGCAACCTGTTCAATTTCCTGTCGGCCTATTGGGACAAGGATGCGGGGCGGCCGGTGCTGCCCGACGAGGACGAGGTGACGCAGGCGATCCGCCTGACGCAAAACGGGCAGGTGGTGAATCCGCGCCTGACCGGGTGAAGGGGAAAATATGGGTCTGTTCAGCAGTCACGAGGTCGATCCGGCCGAAATCCGCGAGAAATACGGCCACGCGCTGATCGCGGGCGAAGAAGTGCTGGCGGCGTTCCGCTCGCTGCGCGACACCGCGTTCCTGACGAACTTCCGTTTCGTGCTGGTCGATGTGCAGGGGATCACCGGGTCCAAGATATCGTTCCGTAGCGTTCCCTACCGCTCGATCACCAGCTTTTCGGTCGAGAGCGCGGGGACGTTCGACCTCGACAGCGACCTGCATCTGTGGGTGACGGGGCAGCCGACGCCGATGACGCTGAAGGTCAGCCGCAATGCCGACCCGGCGGCGATCCAGCGGTTGCTGGCGGAACTGGTGCTGGCGAAGCGGTGAGGGGGGGGGCTGCCTTGGCTTCTCCTTATCCGCAGCACGCGGACGGCGACCAGACGCGGCAGGATGAGACGGAAGCGCATATCCTCCCCGGAACGGGGAGGAGGACCGGCGCAGCCGGTGGAGGGGGGCTTCCGCGGGCGGTGCGGCCGGAGGTAGCGACCGCTCGGCGACTACGCCGGGAAATGTCCCTCCCCGAAGCAATGCTATGGCAAAAGCTGCGTGGCGGACAGGCCGGTGCCAAGTTCCGTCGCCAGCATCCGGTTGGGCCCTATGTCGCCGATTTTTTCTGCCGAGAGGCCCGGCTGATCGTCGAGATCGACGGCGAAGCGCATGAGCGCGCCGATCGTCCTGAACGGGACGATGCGCGACTGCGGTTCCTGCAGGAGCAAGGCTACCGCATCGTCCGCATTGCCGCCGCCCGTGTGATTGCTGACGTCGGTGCGGTGGCCGCCGCGATCGCCTCGCTGGTGGCCACCCCCCTCCACCAGCCTGCGGCTGGTCCCCCTCCCCGTGCCGGGGAGGATATCGAG
>NZ_JASCXF010000075.1:0-4582 GCF_030062225.1 Sphingomonas sp. 2R-10 | reverse complement strand
GGGTAATTCCGCCCCGGGACGGGGAGGGGGACCAGCGAAGCTGGTGGAGGGGGGCGTCCACAAACGCGGCGCTGCGTGGAGAACCCCCTCCACCACCGCTTCGCGGCGGTCCCCCTCCCCGTGCCGGGGAGGACTTAGCGTTCCACCCGGGTCACATGGCCCATCTTGCGGCCCGGCCGTGCGTCGTGCTTGCCGTAGAGGTGGAGGTGGGCGCCGTCTTCGGCAAGCAGCGCCCGCCACTGATCGACATCGTCGCCGATCAGGTTCGTCATTTCCGCGCGCGCCGCGGTCATCGCGACGCTGCCGAGCGGCAGGCCGAGGACGGCGCGGACGTGGTTCTCGAACTGCGACGTCTCGCTGCCCTCGATCGTCCAGTGGCCCGAATTATGGACGCGCGGGGCCATTTCGTTGAACACCGCGCCTTCCCGACCGCAGAAGAATTCGAGCGTCAGGACCCCGACATGGTCGAGCGCATCGGCGACCTTGACCGCCAGCGTCTCCGCCTCGGCCCGCCACGGTTCGATCGCGGGGGCGGGGACGGTCGAGGTGTCGAGGATACCGGCCTTGTGGACGTTCTTCGGCGTCGGATAGGTCGTCTGCCGGCCGTCGAGACCGCGGGCGAGGACGATCGAGAATTCGTGATCGAAGTCGACGAACGCCTCGAGGATCGCCGGACCGCCGCCGATCGCGTCCCATGCCGCGTCGGCATCGGCGGGGGCGGCGAGCCGGGCCTGCCCCTTGCCATCATAGCCGAAGCGGGTGGTCTTGAGCACCGCCGGACAGCCGACGCTGGCGATCGCGGCGTCGAGCGCGGCGCGGTCGACGACTTCGGCCCAGCGGGCGGGGCGGCCGCCCAGTTCCTCGACGAAGCGCTTTTCGCGGACCCGGTCCTGCGCGACGCTGAGCGAGCGGGCCGAGGGGCGGACCTTGTCGCCCAGCGCCTCGATCGGCGCGGCGGCGATGTTCTCAAACTCGTAGGTGACGATATCGACCTCCGCGGCAAAGGCTTTCAGCGCGTCGATATCGTCATAGGCGCCGCGGCTGTGCGCGAAGGCGATGTCGTTCGCCGGGCCGCTGTCGGGGGCGTAGACATGGATGCGATAGCCGAGTTGCGCGGCGGCGACGCCGATCATCCGGCCGAGCTGGCCCGACCCGATGATGCCGATCGTCGAACCGGGGGGCAGCGCGGTCATTGCGGGTCGATCGCCACGCCGTCGGTCTGCGCAGTGCGCCACGCGTCGAGCCGCTGCGCCAGCGCATCGTCGTGGGTGGCGAGGATCGACGCGGCGAGCAGCCCGGCGTTGATCGCCCCGGCCTTGCCGATTGCCAGAGTGCCGACCGGCACGCCACCGGGCATCTGCACGATCGAGAGCAGGCTATCCATGCCCTTGAGCGCCTTCGATTCGACCGGCACGCCAAGGACCGGCAGGCGGGTCATCGAGGCGACCATGCCGGGCAGGTGCGCGGCACCGCCCGCACCGGCGATCACGACCTTCAGCCCGCGGTCGATCGCGTTGGTGGCATAGTTGACCAGCCGCGCCGGGGTGCGGTGCGCCGATACCACCCTGGTTTCATGGGGTACGCCGAGTTTGGTCAGTACGTCGGCGGCATGTGCCATCGTGTCCCAGTCGGAAGTGCTGCCCATGATGATGCCGACCAACGGTGCGTCGTTCATTGTCTGCCCGTAACGCTTGGGGAAGCGCGCTGCTTAAGGAACGGGCGGGAACAGGGCAAGCGGGACGATGCCGTAGCCGTGCTTTCGTGCGCCAAAGGTCACAAAGGTCACACTAGTGGCGTTTTGGTGCGGCAGATGTGGCGGCGGTGTCAAAGAGCGCGGGCCGCGTGAGGGGCCGGCGGGGATTTTGGCGGGGGGTGGGTGTGTAGGAAAGGGGTTTTTCGGGAGCAAAGCCAGCCTGCATACCCGCGCGCGTCAGCACCCTTCAAACCCCATCGCCACCGTTTGCTTCGAGCGCAGGTTCGAGCCTGTCGAGAACCGTAGTCGAGAAGGGGTTGCCCCGAACGGGGCGTTCTCGACAGACGCTTCTCGACAAGCTCGAAGCTGCTCGAACCTGACGGGAGGGACTGGGGGTGGGCGGTAGGCCGGGGGCCTTACCGCTCGCTGAGATAATAACGGTCGGTCGGCGTCAGATCGTCGGCCAGCTCGTACACGATCGGCTGGCCGGTCGGGATTTCGAGGCCCGTGATCTCGTCGTCGGGAATGCCCGACAGGTGCTTGACCAGCGCGCGCAGCGAGTTGCCGTGGGCGGAGATCAGCACGCGTTTGCCGGCCTGCAATTCGGGCGCGATGCGGCTGTCCCAATAGGGGAGGACGCGGTCGATCGTGTCCTTCAGGCTCTCGGTCTGCGGGATGGCGATGCCGGCATAGCGGCGGTCGGACGACAGGTCCCAGGGGCTGTCGGCTTCGGGTAGCGGGGGCGGCACGTCGAAGCTGCGGCGCCAGATCCTGACCTGTTCGTCGCCGTGGCGCGCGGCGGTCTCCGCCTTGTCGAGGCCGGTCAGGCCGCCATAATGACGCTCGTTCAGCCGCCAGTCCTTCTCGACCGGCAGCCACAGACGACCCATCGATTCCAGCGCGATGTTCAGCGTCTTGATCGCGCGCGTCTGGAAACTGGTGAAGCACAGGTCGAAATCATGGCCCCTGGCGGAGAGCAGTTCGCCCGCGGCCTTCGCCTCGGCCTCGCCCTTTTCCGTCAGGTTCACGTCCCACCAGCCGGTGAAGCGGTTCTCGAGGTTCCAGGCCGACTGGCCGTGGCGGATCAGGACGAGCGTGGGCATGTGGCCTCCATTGCTGTTGCTGCGCCGCACCTAGCCCAAAGCGGGCGGGAGAGGAACCGGTTGACGTCGGTCGTTGACGGCTTCTTGCGGGGCCGTTCGAAAGGGTTTCGCAACCGCAGTCCTGCGTGGGCGGGGGCGGCTTGGTCGCGACCATCTCGCCACACGCCATCCTCCTCGTCACCCCGGACCTGTTTTAGACCTCTGCAAAAGCGCTCAATCCGTACCCCGGCGAAGGCCGGGGCCCAGTTGGGGGGGCATTGGCAAGATACGGAAAGGCCTTTCCAACTGGACCCCGGCCTTCGCCGGGGTACGGCAAGGAGTTGGCTCTGTTCGAGACTTTCGCAGAGGTCTCGACTCGTTCCGGGGTGGGGGGTGGACGGGGTGAGCCGGGCTATATCCTGCCCGGGACGCTCACATCCCGGTAGCGAACGATCACCGCGTGAAGTCCGCCAGC
This sequence comes from Sphingomonas sp. 2R-10, assembly GCF_030062225.1. NCBI lineage: Bacteria > Pseudomonadati > Pseudomonadota > Alphaproteobacteria > Sphingomonadales > Sphingomonadaceae > Sphingomonas > Sphingomonas sp. 2R-10. The sequence continues at coordinate 1,332 of NZ_JASCXF010000075.1, read as the reverse complement.
ACCTTCAGCCAGCTATGCGCCAGCGCCTTCGACCGTTCGGGCGACCAGCCGAACTCGGGATCGGGATTGTCGTCATGGTCCTTGAACGGCATTTCCAGCGTCATGCCGAGCGCGCCGAAGCGGTTGGCGAGCTGGTTGGTCGACATCGACAGGTTCGCCTGTCCCGCCGCCGATACCGGATAGCCGAGCCTCGTCTGGAACTCCGGGGTCGCCGCCGCCCATGCCGCGCCGAAGGCGGTGAAGCGGGCGCCATGGTCGTCGGTCCAGTTGGGGATGCCTTCGTAACCGGCGATGAAGTTGGCGGGGATCGCTTCGTCGCCATGCACGTCGATGGCGATGTCGACGCCGGTTTCGTCCATGCGGTTTCGCACGCACAACACTTCCGGGCTGCGCTCCGCCGTCGGCGCGTGCCATTCGCGGTTGAGGTTCACGCCCGCGGCATTGGTGCGCAGATGGCCGCGAAACGATCCGTCGGGGTTCATGTTGGGCACGCAGTGGAAGGTCATGCGCGCGCGCAGGTCGGCGGCGACCGCGTCGTCCGCATCGGTCAGCCGTTCGAGCAGCCCCTCCATGAACCATTCGCACATCGATTCGCCGGGGTGCTGCCGGGCATAGGCCCAGACCTGCAACGGTCCTTCGCCGAAGGTCAGATAGTCGATCGCACGGCCATCGAGGCTCTGGCCCAGCTCGCGATGGGTGACGCCGGGCTTTGCCGCGATGCGCGCGACCAGATCGTCGTGGCGATCCAAGGTGTAGGGCGCGAAATAGGCGAACCAAGCGAGGTCGCCGTCGATCGTCGCGGTGAAGGTCAGCACGCCGTCGGCATAGTCGGTATCGACCTGCCGCCACGCCGCGCGATCGGTGCTCATCCGTGTGCGGTAGCCCGGCCAGCCGAACGCATAGGCCGAGCCGCCGGCATTGACGATGCGGAACGTCAGCGTCCGCCCCCGCGCCCCGGCGACGCGGAAGTGGAACCACTGGTAGAAGTCGGACTGATGATCGGCGACGATATCGAGGTCGATCACATCGCCCTGAATGGCGACGACGCGGATATTGCCGCTGTCGAACGCGGCGTTGATGGTGATGCTCATTTCACCGTCGTAGTGATTCCCGACTCGCCTGGGAAGTTGCGGAACATCGCATTCGCCAGCCGGTCGGCCTGAAACACCGGCTGCGCGCCGGGCGTGCTTTCCAGCGAATCGGTCAGCGCGCGGCCTTCCCAGATGGTGGTGCTGTCGGCACGGCGGCGAATCTGCACGCCCAGTTCGGTGCCGATCACCTCGCGCTGGCCGCCGCCGATGCCGAAGCCGACCCCGCCGCCCAGCCCCACGC
>NZ_JASCXF010000074.1:0-5370 GCF_030062225.1 Sphingomonas sp. 2R-10 | reverse complement strand
CCCGCTTGCCGTAACGTCGACACCCGCCGCCGACCTGCCGCCGGACACGCTGGATGCGTTTCTGACATGGCGGATGGGCGATGCCGCGCCCGAAGCCGGGTGGAACGCAACGCGGGTGCCGGTCGTGGCGCAAAAAAATCCGGCGCTGATGATCCTGACCGACCTGCCCGAGGACGATGATTCGGGCGAAAGCGGCTGGATGACCGGCCCGGTCGGCGCGTTGCTCGACCGGATGCTGGCGGCGATCGGCGAGACGCGCGAGGGCACGGTCGTCGCCGGGATCGCCCATGCCCGCCCGCTGACCGGCCGCGTGCCCGCCGATGCGCAGGAAACGCTCGACGACCTTGCCCGCCGCCTCGTTACGCTGGTCGCGCCGGCGCGGCTGCTGCTGTTCGGCGCCGAACCGTGCCGCGCCTTGATCGGTCCCGACGGCGCGCGCGGTGGTTTACGGACGCTTAACCATGACGAGCTAGCCTGTCCCACAATCGCTACGTTCCACCCGCGCTTCCTGTTGGAGCGGCCGTTGGCCAAGGCGGAGACGTGGCGGCACCTGCAGTTGCTTATCAGGGATACGACCACGTGAAGCTGACCCAACTCGTGCTCGCGGCGCTGATGTTGCCCGCCCTGCCCGCCACCGCCCATGCCGACGACGCGCCGACTCGCGGGGCCGTCATCCCCGCCGCCGCCGAAGCGCGCATCCCGCCGCAACTTTCCCCCGAGGATCGCGACACCTATCGTCAGGTGTTCGAAGCCATTCGCGGCGGGCGCTGGGCCGATGCGCAGCTGCGGCTCGACGCGATGAAGCCGGGGCCGCTCCACGCCGTCGCCCGCGCCGAACTCTATACCGCCAAGGGTTCGCCCCGCGTCGAGCTGCCGCAACTGCTGGCGGTGCTGGGCGAGGCGCCCGACCTGCCCCAGGCACCCGACCTCGCCCGCATCGCCAGGGTACGCGGCGCCACCGCGCTGCCCGAACTGCCGACGCCGCAGCGGCTGGTGTGGTTCGACGCGGCACCGGTCCGCGTCCGCGCCAGGGCCGCACGCAGCGACGCCGCCGCCGCGCAGCTGCTCGACGCGATGAAGCCCTATGTGAAGACCGACGACGGTGCGGCTGCCGAAGCACTGATCGCCACGCGCGAAGCCGACCTGACGCCCGAGGCGTTGACCGAGATGCGTGGTCGCGTCGCATGGATCTATTTCGTCGCCGGCGACGACGCCAATGCCCGCCGCCTCGCCGCCGTCGCGCAACGCGGACAGGGCGAATGGACCGCGCAGGCCGACTGGACGCAGGGCCTTGCCGCATGGCGCCAGCAGGACTGCGCCGCCGCGCAGGGCGCCTTTGCCAGCGTCGCGCAGCGCGCGGGCGACACCGAACTGCGCTCGGCCGGGCTTTATTGGGCGACGCGTGCCGACATCGCCTGCGGCCGCCCCGATCTGGTGCAGGCCCGGTTGCAGACCGCCGCGCAATATGGCGAGACCTATTACGGGCTGCTGGCGCGACAGGCGCTGGGGCTGATCGAAGGCGCCGACGCCACTGGCCGCGCGCCGGTGACCGGGGACTGGCGCGCGCTGGAGCGGCGTTCGAACGTGAAGGTCGCCGCCGCGCTGATCGAGGTCGGCGAGAATGCGCTGGCCGACAAGCTGCTGCGCCATCAGGCGCGCATCGGGGGACCAGGCGACTATGCCGCGCTGACCCGGCTGTGCGGCAACCTCAACCTGCCCGCGACGCAGCTGTGGATGTCGCACAACGGGCCGCAGGGCGCACGGCCGCTGGTCGAGGCGCGCTACCCCGCCCCCGACTGGACGCCCGAAGGCGGCTGGCGCGTCGACAAGGCGCTGGTATTCGCCCACACGTTGCAGGAGTCGCGCTTCGACGCGGGGGTGGTCAGCCCGGCGGGCGCGACGGGGCTGATGCAGATCCGCCCCGGCGCGCTGACCGACTATGCCCGCGCGCACGGGCTGACGCTGGAAAAATCGGCACTGTCGAAGCCGCAGGTCAACATGGCGGTCGGGCAGAGCTATCTGGAGCAGCTGCGCGACCGGCCGTTCACCGGCGGGCTGCTGCCCAAGGTCATCGCCGCGTACAATGCCGGCCCGACCCCGGTCGAGGCGTGGAACGTGCAGCTGAAGGATGGCGGCGATCCGCTGCTCTACATCGAATCGATCCCCTATTGGGAAACGCGCGGCTACGTCATGACCGTGCTGCGCAACTACTGGATGTACGAGAAGCAGGCAGGCAAGACGTCGGCCAGTCGCGCCGCGCTGGCGCAGGGGATGTGGCCGAAATTCCCCGGCCTGCCGGGTGCCGCCGCCGTGCGGGTGGGCGCGAACGGCCGGACGCGGATCGCCGATGCCAATTGACGAGGCGCGCGCGTTCGTGCCCGTGCGCATCGCGGTGCTGACGGTATCCGACACGCGGGGAATCGCGGACGATCGTTCGGGCGACACGCTGGTCGCCCGCATCGAGGACGCCGGCCATGTGCTGGCCGACCGGGCGATCGTGCGCGACGACATCGACACGATCGTCGCCCGGCTGCACGGCTGGATCGACGACGACAGCATCGATTGCGTCATCACCACCGGCGGCACCGGCGTCACCGGCCGCGACGTGACGCCCGAAGCGGTCGAGCGCGTCGCGACCAAGCTGATCCCCGGCTTCGGCGAACTGTTCCGCTGGCAAAGCCATGCCAAGATCGGCACGTCGACGATCCAGTCGCGCGCCACCGCCTGTGTCGCGCGCGGCACCTATATCTTTGCGCTGCCCGGATCGACCGGGGCGGTAAAGGACGGCTGGGACGGCATCCTGCGCGAACAATTGGATATCCGCCACCAGCCGTGCAACTTCGTCGAGCTGATGCCGCGCCTGCTGGAGCGGTAGGCCGCTATTCGGCGACCATCGCCGCCAGCACATGGCCGTCGGGATCGCGGAAATGGAAGCGGCGGCCGCCGGGAAAGGCGAAGATCGGCTGCACCACCGTCCCGCCCGCCGCCTCGACCGCGGCCAGCGTCGCTTCCAGATCGTCGACCTCGATCACCGGCAGCAAGGTGGCAAGCGTGGTGTCGGCGTCGAGCCCGAGATCGGTATCGCCGCTGGTCGTCGCCGCATAGTCCGGACCATAGTCGACGAATTGCCACCCCATCACCGCGGCATAGAACGCCTTGCCCGGCCCCGTCGCCGCGACCGGCAGTTCGAGATAGTTCAACCGCGCCATATCCGACCCTCCTTGTTCTTGCTTCGTTCCGATTAATCGCATAGGTTCGTGCGATGCGCAACCGTCCGGCCCGTGGAGCGACGAACAATGCCGCAAGCACCCGCTTCGCGCTGCCGGCGCAGGAGGCCGATGGCGACTGGCTCGACTGGCGCGAGACGGTCGACGGGGTCGCGCCGGTCCTGCGCACCAGCGTCGCGATCGAGCGCCCCCGGACCATCCTGGCGCGCAACAGTTCGCCCGACATCCCGTTCGACCGCAGCATCAATCCCTGTCGCGGCTGCGACCAACACCGCAACGGTTGCAAAACTCGCTTAGTGGACGCATCGTTGCGCTAGCTGCCGCGCGCGAGGACACATGGACGCTATTGCGTATATTAGGTGGTCGACTCTCATCCAGGAGGACGGCAATTCCTTAGAACGACAGACGAATCTGGTAGTCGACGCCGCAAGAGACAATGGCTGGTCTCTTGCTCCTTCGGATATTCACGTCGAACGCGGTCGTCGGATACCTCGGCTATCAAATTGAACTCGCGCCACGAACAACTGACGCGAGCATCACGAGATCGCTAGTTCGTTGATTGATCCTGATCGAACCATAAGTTTGTTTATTTCGAAGGCACAACCGGTGCCTGTGGAAGCCCTGCTTGACAGAACGGGTAGCAATCACCCCACCTGCGAACGCCGTCACCATTCTTGAATGCTATGCTTATGTTGAAGGCCAATTTTTTGCCAACCGATCTCTTCGCAACCGACGGATCAACTCGCATCAATTGCACAGCCTTCAAGCCAACTCGCTCAAAGTCGGCGTCTAACGTCGCATTTTGCCCTAAGCCGTCCCTTGATGTTTGGCAGTTGAACGGTTGCCCATTCGCTCGAATGGAAGTGCACCGAATATGTGCATATCCCAATCCGATTTTGTCTCTTGGGAGTAGCGGTTTAACTTCATCGTCCTTTACTAGTCTTGTCCAGCTTACGACGTCCGCGATCGGCTTACCGTCGACAGTCATTATCGACGCCTGAACCCGTTCGGCGCTAACAACCGAAGGGTTCAGGACGAGCGCTAGCAGCATCAACATATTGCCCGATCCCGTTTTTCGTTTCCTGTCAGCAGGATACGCTTCTCAGGACCAGTGTCAAACGGGATCGGAATGGGTCTACTGGGTCATGACATGCAGACGAATGCCGTTAGGCAAGCGTTAGCGCTCCGCCTTCCGTTCATTGTAAACCTGCAACGGCGACCGATACGAAAGGTCTTTGAAAACCCCCTTCGTCATTCCGTCGTTGTACGCGGACAGATCGAACCCCAAGATATTGCCGGCGCTAATCGAACCAACGTGCGCGAACATCTCGTTCGCCTTAGAGTAATCAGAACCGTAGAATGGCGCATTCTTGATCTTGAGTTCTGCGTTCTCCCGGTTGAAGTACAGGCTAGAATTTTGAAAATTCTGATAGCCAGCGACGGACATGTGAACGACTTCGTGCAGAATTATTCCGATCACCCCATACCCAAGATATCCGGATTGGGTGTACGCCTTAGCGCCTGTACCTTCGGCAAACGAGGCGAAGTACAGCGTATCTGTCATCGTGCTACGATCCGCCGATCCGACGCCATCGTTCGACTGCTGGATGTCTGTTACGACAAACTTCGTACCTTTGATCTGCGTCAAGAGGTCGCCAGCCGTAATACGCGTCCCGTTTGGTAGCGGAATCACCGTCGATGCGGGAAGCTTGGAGGCTGCCGCAATGATCGTCGCCACGGCTTCGGCAATATTGTTCGCCGCATCAATGGCCTTTGCCTGATTTGCCGAGTTCGTGAGTGAGACGTTCACTTTCACGGCAACCTCACCATCCGCAGGGTTCTGCGGCTGATCGTAATCATAGGCAACGGAATCTGCCGAATTGTTCTCTGGCAATACAGTAAAGCCGCGGGTCATGGTGACACCACTCGCAGTCTGCTTGCGACGGCCAGTAACAAGAATATCGGTCGACATGAGGTTTGCTCCGTTTGTGGAGCACTTCAACTGACCATTGAAATCTAAGAGCCCAACCGGAAATTAGGTTGAGCGATTTCAGCCAGTTGTGATTCACCGAGGGTTGCGAAGACCACGGGGATCATATGGGCTGGACCGAAACCGCTCGCCGCGAGCATGACAGAAGAAGGC
>NZ_JASCXF010000073.1:0-5829 GCF_030062225.1 Sphingomonas sp. 2R-10 | reverse complement strand
GGGGAGGGGCACCAGCCGCAGGCTGGTGGAGGGGGGTATCCGCTTACGGCACGGCTGCGTTGCGTGGCAAACCCCATCCACCACCGCTTCGCGGCGGTCCCCCTCCCCGTGCCGGGGAGGATCTTCAGGAAAGCTCGACCTTGTTGGCTTTCGCCCAGTCCTCCAGCGCGGGGCGCAGGGTGCGGCTGGGGGTGGCGAGCAGGCGGTCGATCTCGGCCATCGCGGCGGCGCGGTCGAGCGAGCGGATCATCGCTTTCACCGGGCCGACGGCGGCGGGGGTGATCGACAGCCGGTCGATGCCCAGCGCGATCAGCGCCATCGCCTCCAGCGGACGCCCGCCCATCTCGCCGCAGACCGCCACCGGCTTGCCCGCATCGTTCGCGGCACGGGTGACGCGGCGCAGGAAGCGCAGGATGGCCGGGCTCAACCAGTCGTAGCGCAGCGCGAGGCGCGGGTCGGCGCGGTCGGCGGCGAACAGAAACTGGGTCAGGTCGTTGGTGCCGATCGACAGGAAGTCGAGGCTTGGCCACAGGAAGTCGAGCACGTCGGCCAGTGCCGGCACCTCGAGCATCGCGCCGTAGCGGATGTCGGTCGGCAGCGCCTTGCCGCGCCCGCGCAGCCATTCGCGCTGCGCCTCGAACAGGGTGCGGGCCTCGTCGAACTCCCATGGTTCGCTGACCATCGGGAACATGACGTTCAAGGTGCGGCCCGACGCCGCCTCGATCAGCGCGCGCGCCTGCGCCTTCATCAGCCCTTCGCGGCCGAGCGCGAGGCGCAGCGCGCGCCAGCCCATCGCCGGGTTCTCCTCGGCATGGCCCTCCGCATGGTCGAGATAGGGCAGCGCCTTGTCGCCGCCGATGTCGACGGTGCGGAACACGACCGGGCGGTCGCCGGCCACGTCCAGCACGTCGCGGTAGAGGCGCTGCTGGCGCTCGCGCTGCGGCAGGGTGGCGGACACAAGGAACTGGAATTCGGTGCGGAACAGGCCGATGCCGTCGGCGCCGGTCAGGTCGAGCGCCGCCACGTCGTCGCGCAGGCCCGCATTGACCATCATCGTGATGCGATGGCCGTCCCTCGTGACCGGCGGCTCGCCCTTCATCGCGGCGAAGGCGGCGCGGCGCTTCTGCGTCAGTGCCAGCTTCGATTCGAACGCCTCCTCCATCGCCGGGGTCGGGCGGATGACCAGCAGGTCCTCGACCGAGTTGAGCAGCAGCCGGTCGCCCTCCGCGATCAAGCGGCGGACGTCGCGGACGCGGCCCAGCACCGGCACGCCCATCGCCCGCGCGACGATGACGACGTGCGCGGTGAGCGATCCCTCCTCCAGCACCACCCCTTTCAGGCGGCGGCGATCATATTCGAGCAGCTCGGCCGGGCCGAGATTGCGCGCGATCAGGATCGTGTCCTGCCGCAGGCCCATCTGCGCGGCGGTGCCGAGCTGGCCCGACACGATGCGCAGCAACCGGTTGGACAGGTCCTCAAGGTCGTGCATCCGGTCGGCGAGCAGCGGGTCCTTGATCTCGCGCATCCGCATCCGGGTGCGCTGCTGCACGCGCTCGATCGCCGCCTCGGCGGTCAGGCCGCTGTCGATCGCCTCGTTGATGCGCCGAGCCCAGCCTTCGTCATAGGCGAACATCTTGTAGGTCGCGAGCACCTCGTCATGTTCGCCGCCGACGCCGAATTCGGCCTGGTTCGACATGCGTTCGATCTGGTCGCGCATCTTGTCGAACGCGGCATAGACGCGGTGGCGTTCCGCCTCGACATCCTCGGCCACGGTATGTTCGATGACGATGCGCGGCTGATGGAACACGGCGACGCCCGCGCCCATCCCCTCGACCAGCTTGAAGCCCGGCACGCGCACCGCTCCGGTCGCCTGCGGCCGGATCGATGCACCGCCGGTCGGGTCGATCAGGTCGGCATTGGCGATCAGTTCGGACAGCACCATCGCGACGGTCTGCAGCGCCTCGATCTCGACATCGGCGTAACGGCGCGGATCGGCATGCTGCACCGCCAAGACCCCCACCGCGCGTTCGCGGCGGATGATCGGGACCCCGGCGAAGCTGTGATAGACTTCCTCGCCGGTTTCCGGGCGATAGGCGAAGTCGGGATGGGTCGCGGCTTCAGCGAGGTTAAGCGTTTCGACATTGGCGACGATGGTGCCGACCAGCCCCTCGCCCGGCGCCAGCTTGGTGACGTGCACCGCCTCCTGCGACAGGCCGACGGTGGCGAAGAGTTCGAGCAGCCCCTCGCGCAGCAGGTAGATCGAGCAGACCTCGCTATCGAGCGCCTCGGCGATGATGCGGACGACCGAGTTCAGTTTCGCCTGCGCCGGACTTCGCGACGCCATCACGTCGTGAAGGTTGGTCAGGATTTCGCGGGCGGAGGCGGTGGCCGAGACGGGCATGGAGGAGGGCTAACACGGGAAGAAGGGGGCGTCACGACGCTTTAGGGTGACGCTGGGGAAAGTTGCGGTTGGGGTGACGTCTGGGGCTGTCCGACGTCAGTCGGCGCGTCACAAATTGCGCACCAGCCGTTCGGCGACCGCGATCCACGGCGCGACCAGCGCCACCGGTGCGGCGCCGAGCGTAGCGGGCAGCAGCGAGATCATGTCGCCGTCGAACGCCAGCAGCCGGCCGAAGGCGAAGCGGCCGGCGGGGCCGGGGGCCAGCACGTCGCGGTGGAGCGCGGCGATATAGTCGGCCGGCGCGAGGCGGCGGCACCAGACCATGTCGCCCGCGCGATAGTCGCCGGTGGTCGCCTGCACGATCATCGCCACCAGTTCGGGTTCGGCGCGCGGCGGGGTGACGCTCATCGCGCGGCGGGGGGCAGCGGCGCCCGATCCGTCGAGCACGGCCGCGACCGGAATGTCCGGGCGGTCGGGCAGGCGGACCAGATCGGCGGCATCGACCGCGAGCGCAGCGGCGATGCGGTTGAGCCAGCCGACCGACACGGTGCGCGTGCCGCATTCGAGGCGGCCGATGGTCTGCGCGGTGGTCGGTGGCACGCAGCGGATCGCGACTTCCTCCAGCGTCAGGCCCTGCGCGCGGCGGACTTCGCGGATGGCGGTAATCATGGCAAAATCCTCGAAATAAACCGATCTGGTACAAACGCTTTCCTACAAGCGTCCGCCCGTGGCAACCCCTGTGGCGAATCGGAACGAGGAGCGGGCGGTTGCGCGAACTGGTGGAACGGCGGCTGGTCGACGGGCGGGTGCGGCAGGAGCCGGGCGGGCGGCGGGTGCAGGTCAATCTGCGCGAATCGCCGCTCGACTGGCTGCGGTCGCGCGCGCTGGTCGATGCGCGGCAATATGAGGCGGGCGAGCGGCTGCGCGGCGATTACGAGCGCGCGGCGCTGGGGCCACGGGTGACGATGCGCTGGGATGCGGTGCGCGGCGGGGCGGGCGTGCCGGCGGATCCGTCGGGCGGCCGGATCGCGGCGAAGGCGCGCTTCGATGCGGCGATCGCGGCCGTGGGGCCGGGGCTGTCGGATATCCTGTGGCGGACGGTGTGCGCGAACGAGGGGCTGCCGGCGGCGGAGAAGGCGCTGGGGTGGCCGGCGCGGGCCGGGCGGCTGGTGCTTACGCTGGCGCTCGATCGGCTGGCGGGACATTATCGGCTGAAGGCGTAACGAACCTGCGGTACGCCCAGCCGATGCCGATGAGGGCGCCGCCCAGCCCCATGAACGACAGAATGCGCAGCACGCCTTCGAGTGCGGCGGCGTCGATCAGGAACACTTTCAGCGTGGTGAGGGTGAGGAGCGCGAGGCCGAAGCGGCGCAGGTCGGCGCTGTGCGTGGCGAGGCCGCGCCACAGCCACAGGATGGCGAGCGCGAGCATCGCGGCGGAATAGCCGCCATTCTCGGCGAGGCCGACCGGGCCGGTCAGCAGCGTGCCGTGCGCGATCTGGCGGATGGTGGCGAGCGTCGCGGCCAGCGTCAGCAGCGCGGCGATCAGGCTGCGGCGGGGGAGGCCGGGCAGGCGCCAAACGAGGAGCGCGGCGAACGCGAGGTGGAGCGTGGCGGCGTTGAGCAGCGGCAGGCTGCCGACCTGTTGCGGGACCAGCGCGGGGTTGAGGCCGAGCAGGTCGAACCACAGGATGCGGGCCAGCGCGAGCGCGACAAGGGCGCGGGCAAGGACGGGCTGGCGGGTCCAGAGTGCCCAGCCGGCGATCAGCGCGAGGTCGGTGAGCAGCGCGCGTTCGACGAAGCCGCGGGCGGCGAAGGCTTCGGGTGTGGCGATCGCCAGCGGCTGCTTGAGCAGGACATGGAGGCCGAGCACAGCGATTACGATCGCGGCAGGCAGGACGAGGCGGCGGGCAGGACCGAACAGCGTGCGCTGCCCGTGCGCGGCGACCAGCAGCGCGAGCGCCGGGAGCAGCAGCAGGCGTGCGGCGTCGCCCGCGGCGGGCAGGTGGAGATAGGGCAGTTCCTCCCAGATCAGCGATACGCCGAGCGCCAGCGCGACATCGCCGAGCGGCCGGAGGGCGAGCGCGAGCGCGAGCAGGACAAGGACCGGCAGCAGCGCGAGGCGCGTGGGGATGAGTGGATCGAGCCGCGCCGCCGCCAGCAGCAGCGCGAGCGCGGCCAGCGGAGCGAGGACGGCGAAGTCCGGCGGGACGATCGCCGCGACTGCGAGCCCGAGGCCGAGCGCGGCGACGGCGATGCCGCCGACGAGGCCGAGGTCGCCGGTGTTGCCCCGGTCACGGTGGCGCCATGCGAGGCCGGCAGCGGCGAGGGCGAGCGCGAGGTTGGCGGCCATCCATCCCACCGGCAGCAGCAGCGCGGGGGCGGCGACCTGCGCGGCGAGCAGCGGGCCGGTGGTGCCGATCAGCGCGACGCACACCCAGCCGCGGGCACGGCGCGATCCGGCACCGCTGCCGGCGCCGAACAGCAGCAGCGCGACGGGAAGCGCGGCGGGAGTGGCGTTGGTGCCCTGTACCAGCCCGGCGGCGGTGAGCAGCGTCACGAGGATCGCGGCGGCGATGCCGGCGGGAAGCAACGTCGCGTCGCGCGAGCCGAGGAACAGCGCGGCGGCCGACAGCGTCAGGTAGAAGCCCCATGCGAGCGCGGAGAAATCGAGCATCGGCGCCAGCGCGAGCAGTTGGATCAGCGCCGCCAGCAACGGTGCGGCGCGCAGCCATGGCCGCTCGATCGCAGCGCGGGGCGCGGCGAGCGTGCCGCCGACCGCCAGCGCGATCACGAACGCGCCGATCCCGCCAAGGCCGGCCGCGGGCACCAGCGCGATCAGCAGCCCGGCCCAGCCGAACGCCGCTGCCAGTGCCGCCAGCGCCAGCCACGCCCAGCCGCGCGCGATCGCCAGGGCCAGCAGCGCCGCGACGAACAGGCCGAGATAGACGAGCAGCGGCCCGATCCCCGCCGCGTCATAGCCCGCGACCAGCGGCGCGGCGAACCCGCCGAGTAGCGCCATCACCGCGGTCGGCGGCCCGTGGCGCAGCGCGAGGAACAGCCCGGCGGCGGTGACGCCCAGCATGATCGCGAACCCGACGAGCGGCCCGACCAGATGGTAGAGCGCGGCAGCGAGGTAGAGGGTGGCATAGGCCGAGGCGATGCCGGCCCCCGCCAGCACCTGCGCGATGCGCGGATCGTCGCGGGTGGCGGACAGGTGGCGTGCCCCCTCGCTGCCGAGCAGCAGGACCAGCGCGAACAGCGCGGCGAGCGCGGTGCGGATCGCGGGGGTCAGCCACCCCGCCTCGATCGACAGGCGGACGAGGAAGATCCCGCCGACCACCAGTGCAAGGCCGCCGATCCAGACCGGCAGGCGGCTGCCGACCAGATTCTCGAAATCGATCGCAGGCAGGGCGGGGCGTTGTCGGG
>NZ_JASCXF010000072.1:0-2500 GCF_030062225.1 Sphingomonas sp. 2R-10 | reverse complement strand
AGCGAAAGCGAGTCTGAATAGGGCGACAGAGTTTGACGGATTAGACCCGAAACCCGGCGATCTAGGCATGACCAGGATGAAGGTGGGGTAACACCCACTGGAGGTCCGAACCGATTAACGTTGAAAAGTTACCGGATGAGTTGTGTTTAGGGGTGAAAGGCCAATCAAGCCGGGAAATAGCTGGTTCTCCGCGAAAACTATTGAGGTAGTGCCTCGGATGGACACCTTATGGGGTAGAGCACTGGATGGTTGCGGGGGTCGCGAGATCTACCAATACTAACCAAACTCCGAATACATAAGAGTGATATCCGGGAGACAGACGGCGGGTGCTAAGGTCCGTCGTCAAAAGGGAAACAGCCCTGACCTACAGCTAAGGTCCCCAAGTCGTGTCTAAGTGGGAAAGCATGTGGGAATCCCAAAACAACCAGGAGGTTGGCTTAGAAGCAGCCATCCTTTAAAGAAAGCGTAACAGCTCACTGGTCTAAACAAGGGTTCCTGCGGCGAAGATGTAACGGGGCTCAAGACACGCACCGAAGCTTAGGGTGTGAACTTTGGTTCACGCGGTAGCGGAGCGTTCCGTACGCCTGTGAAGCGATCTGGTAATGGGTCGTGGAGGTATCGGAAGTGCGAATGCAGACATGAGTAGCGATAAAAAGGGTGAGATGCCCTTTCGCCGAAAGACCAAGGGTTCCTGCGCAAGGCTAATCCGCGCAGGGTGAGCCGGCCCCTAAGACGAGCCCGAAGGGGGTAGTCGATGGGAACCACGTTAATATTCGTGGGCCTGGTGGTGTGTGACGGATGGCGTGTGTTGTCAGCTCTTATCGGATTGAGCTGGCTTCGAAGCTGTCCCGGGAAATAGCCCCACCGTATAGACCGTACCCGAAACCGACACAGGTGGTCAGGTAGAGTATACCAAGGCGCTTGAGAGAAGTGTCCTGAAGGAACTCGGCAAATTGCCTCCGTACCTTCGGAAGAAGGAGGCCCAGCATAGGCGCAAGCTCTTGCTGGGGGCACAGGCCAGGGGGTAGCGACTGTTTAGCAAAAACACAGGGCTCTGCTAAGTCGGCTTCAAGACGACGTATAGGGCCTGACGCCTGCCCGGTGCCTGAAGGTTAAGTGGAGGGGTGCAAGCTCTGAAATGAAGCCCAGGTAAACGGCGGCCGTAACTATAACGGTCCTAAGGTAGCGAAATTCCTTGTCGGGTAAGTTCCGACCTGCACGAATGGCGTAACGACTTCCCCACTGTCTCCAGGACATGCTCAGCGAAATTGAATTCTCCGTGAAGATGCGGAGTACCCGCGGTTAGACGGAAAGACCCCGTGCACCTTTACTGCAGCTTCAGAGTGGCATTAGGAAAGAACTGTGTAGCATAGGTGGGAGGCTTTGAAGCGTCGGCGCCAGCTGACGTGGAGCCATAGGTGAAATACCACCCTGTTGTTTTCTGATGTCTAACCTGCGCCCGTGAAACCGGGCGAGGGACCCTCTGTGGCGGGTAGTTTGACTGGGGCGGTCGCCTCCTAAAGAGTAACGGAGGCGCGCGAAGGTTGGCTCAGGACGGTTGGAAACCGTCTGTTAGAGTGCAATGGCATAAGCCAGCCTGACTGCGAGACTGACAAGTCGAGCAGAGACGAAAGTCGGTCATAGTGATCCGGTGGTCCCTCGTGGAAGGGCCATCGCTCAACGGATAAAAGGTACGCCGGGGATAACAGGCTGATAACCCCCAAGAGCTCATATCGACGGGGTTGTTTGGCACCTCGATGTCGGCTCATCACATCCTGGGGCTGGAGCAGGTCCCAAGGGTTTGGCTGTTCGCCAATTAAAGTGGTACGTGAGCTGGGTTCAGAACGTCGCGAGACAGTTTGGTCCCTATCTGCCGTGGGCGTCGAAATTTGAGAGGAGTTGCCCCTAGTACGAGAGGACCGGGGTGAACGTACCTCTGGTGTACCTGTCGTCGTGCCAACGGCGCAGCAGGGTAGCTATGTACGGACGGGATAACCGCTGAAAGCATCTAAGCGGGAAGCCTCCCTCAAGATAAGATTTCTTAGGACGGTCGGAGACCACGACCTTGATAGATCGGATGTGGAAGCGCGGTAACGCGTGAAGCTAACCGATACTAATTGTCCTATTCGCGCTTGAAGAGTCCCACCATCAACGTCAGCACTGGCTGACCGGCATGGTTGATCTCACCACCTTGATTTCATCGATTTGAAACCCTTGTGCACCCGCTTCATTGCCTGGTGGCTATAGCGTCTGTGAACCACCCGATCCCATCCCGAACTCGGCCGTGAAACCAGCCTGCGCCAATGGTACTACTGCCTAAGCAGTGGAAGAGTAGGTCGTCGCCAGGCATTGAAGCCGGTGCACAAAACCCATTCACATGTCTCAACACCCTCGCGCCCACATACGGGCGCCCCAGGTGACGCGGGGTGGAGCAGCCCGGTAGCTCGTCAGGCTCATAACCTGAAGGTCACAGGTTCAAATCCTGTCCCCGCAACCAACA
>NZ_JASCXF010000071.1:0-6407 GCF_030062225.1 Sphingomonas sp. 2R-10 | reverse complement strand
CGCCACCAGCGCGGCGGTCGACGCGGCCAGCATCGCCCCCGCCCGGTCGAGCAATGCCCGCCTCGGCCCGTCCAGCACCCCGCGCACATCGTCGATCACCGGCAGGTCGCCGCCCAGGACGACACGCGCCGCATCGTCGTACAGGCAGATGCGATGATCGGTCGTCACCCACCACCATGGCTCGCCGACCTGGAACCGCCCTCGCCCGCCCGCCGCCCGCCCGATCCCCACGAACGCCCGCGCCACCGCCTGCAAATACGCCATCGCCCCCGCATGCGCCGGCGACAACAGCGTCGACGGCGGCACCCATCCGGTCAACGCGGGCGACCCGTCCGCCGCGCGCTGCTTCCAGTCGCCCCAGCAATGCGCGTCGAACAGTTCGTAGCTGAGCGACCAGACCGGATCATACCCCAACGCCCCGGCCCGCACCGCGAAGTCGCGATGCCACGCGGCGCATGGCCCGTTCAGCACGCTCCCGGCCAGCGACACGAACAGCCCGTCGCCCGACCGTTCGAGCCGGAAATAATGGCTCATGCCGACATAGTGGACGAGGGCACCACGATACCCCAGCCGCAGCGCATTGTGCAGCAGCCGTGCGGGCGTCAGGTGATAGCTGTCGTCATAGCCGCTCGCGATCCGCAGCCCATGTTCGGGCACCACCACGTCGCCGATCCCCAGCACCGATCCCGGCCCGTCGCACCGGATCGCCGACAGTTCGGCCCACCCCTCGACCGGCGCGTCCAGAAACCCGTCGCCCGCATCATAGTCGGGCGGCACCAGCGACACGAACATCCGGTCGACATCGCCCGCCCAGACCGGCACCGCCTCCCCGGGCAGCCGGTATCCGCCGACCACGGTCGCGAAATCGATCGCGATCTCGGCATCCTCGGGACTGCCGGTGGCATAGTTCCACAGCCGCACATACCATGCCCGCGCCACCCCCGCCGCATCGCGCCCCTCGATCGTCAGCACCGGCCCGTGGGTGGCATCCAGCGGCCGGATGCCCTGCGACCGCCACCGGAACCGCAAGCGGCAATCGCGATAGTCGCGCACCGTGTCGTAGCGCAGCAGCACATGATCGTGCCGGTCCTCCGATGCCCAGATCAGCCCGGCCAGATCGTCGCGCCGATAGAAGACGCAGGTTACCCGCAGCGCGTCCGGCGCGGTCGTCACCACCGACGCCATCATCGGTCGCGGGAAATCGACCGTCCAGTACACCGGATCGAAGCGCGACAGCACGCCCGCCTCCTGCACCGTTCGCCCCTCCGCCAGCCAATGTCCCATGGCCTAAGCCTCCATCAGCGCGGCCCGAACCGCGCGCGCGACCTGCCGGCCCGACTGTTGCAGTGCGCGTGGGCCATCGCCGCCGGATGCGTTAATCGTGATCGCCACCCGCACCTCACGCGCGCTTGCCGCCTGCGCCGCCACCACCTGTCCGCTGCTGGTCGGCACGAACAGCTCCGGCCCCCGCTCGCCGACCCAATAGGGCCGCGCCGGGCTGACCGGCCCGCCGGTCGCCCGTCCCGGCGCGCCGCCGACGATCTGCCCCAGCAACCCCGCCAGCCCGGTCGCGCCCCCGCCGGGCCGCACTGCGCCCAGCACCGCCGCCGCCGCGATCTCGCCCAGCACCTTGAGCGCGGTGTCGCGCAGATCGTCGAAGCTCAGCTTGCCAGTGCGGATCGCCCGCGCCAGCGTCGTTTCCACCGCCCGCCCGGCACGCTCGATCCCGCCGGCGAACGGCCCGTCGAGGCTCGCCTGCATCGTCGCCACATCCTGCGCGAACCCGGCGGTGTCGGCGCGCACGCGCACGACCAGCCGTTCGATTTCCTCATCCATCGGGAAAACGCTCCTTCAATCGGTCGATGGTGATCCGGTCGCAGGGGTCGGGCACATCGCCCCGCATCGCCTGCACCAGAGCGCCCAGCTCGGCGGGCGTGGCGCGCCAGAACGCCTCCGGCGCCCAGCCGAACGCCACCCCCGCCAGGCCACCCATCCGGGCGGCCGCCCCGGCAAAACTCATCGCCCCGCCAATATCTGCGCGATCAAAATTTTCAGCGCCGGGGTGGCCGCGGCGATCCCGCCCGCCGTCACCGCATCGGCGAAATCGTCCCGCGACATCGGCGCCGGATCGCGCAGGCAATGCCACAGCAACGCGACCAGCTCGCCCAACAGCAACCGCCCCGCCGCCGCCCGCTCGACCAGCGCGAACAGCGATCCCACCTCCCCCTCCGCCGCGACCAGCGCCGCAAAGCTCGGCCGCAGCACCAGCGCCTCGCCATGCACCCGGATCGTCGCTTCCCCGCGCACGGGGTTGGCGCTCGCGCTCATGCCGACACCACCGGGCCGGACGATTCCAGCGCCAGCGTGTAGTTGCGCTCGCCATTGTAGTCGCCGGCATAGTCCAGCCGCGTGACCAGGAACCGCCCGGTCATCGTCTCGCCGCTCTCGAAGCTCAGCCGATAATCGTCGATGACGCCGCCCAGCGCATTGTTCCGCAGCCGCACCTCCGCCGCCGATCCGGTGAACACGCCGGCCCCGCTGACGCTGACCGACCGCACGCCTGCCCCCGACAGCAATTCGCGCCACCCGCCCGAATCCTTGCTGGTGATCGCCACCGCCTCGCCATTGACGCTCAACTGCGTCGTCCGCAGCCCCGCGACCGTCGCATAGGCCACCGGCACCGCCCCGTTCCCGACCTTCAACAGGAACGCACTACCCTTCTCCGCCGCCATCGATGTTCTCCTGATTCCTGTGCGAAAATCGTCACCCCAGCGAAGGCTGGGGTCTCCCGCCGCATCCCACGACGCCCGCCAAACCCACCGAACCGCACCCCGGCGGAGGCCGGGGCCCAGTCGGAAGCCGCTGATGAAAGATCGAAACCACTCCCAACTGGACCCCGGCCTGCGCCGGGGTACGACTTGAAAAGCAGGCATCAGCTGCCCCCCCCCCGTCATTCCCGCGAAGGCGGGAATCCATTGACGCCGACGTGCGGGAAAGCACCGCAACCGCCGCGCCTGTGGATCCCCGCCTCCGCGGAATGACGGGGGCGACCACCGATCACCCCGCCAGCATCCGCACCCGGAACTCGACCGCCCCGACCCAGCCGTCGCCCTCCCGCAACACCCGGCTGCGCACGAAGGTCAGGCTTACCACCCGCCACCCCGGCAGCACGCCGGGCGCAGACAGCACCGCCACTTCCGCCGCCGCCGCCAGCCCCCGCAGCCGTTCCGGCACCTCCCCGCCGTCAAACAGCTGCACGACCACCCGCCCCTCGCGCCCGGCGGCATCCTTCGTGCCCCAGTCGGTCAGCACCGGCGTATCGACCACCACATAGGGGCGACTGCTGCGCACCGGCGGCGCATCGAACACGCTTGCCGTCGTCAGTACCGCCCGCAGCCGCGCGACCAGCATCGCCTGCAACACCGTCCCCGCGATCATCGCCCCCACCCCGCGATATCGTGCAGTCGCGGATCGGTGATCGTCCGCCGCGTGAGCCCGCGCCCCGACAGCATCACGCCGTCGCCGACGACCTCCGCTGCCACCCCTGGCACCTCGCGCGCCGCCGCAGCGACCCTGTCCCGCACGACGCCCGCGCGCCGTTCGCCGATCGCCTCCGCCCGCTCCACCGCCGCCCTCATCGCCGTGCCCCCGCCAGCCGCATCCGTCGCCACGGCCGCCACAGCGCTCCCACCGCCGCCGGCGGCGCGGCGCTCGCCGTCCGCGCGTCGAACAGGTGCGCGACCAGCAGCACGATCCCCTGCGCGACCGGCGCCGGCACCGCCTCCCACTCCGCCGCCAGCCCGGCGACGAACTGCACCGGCGCGGCCGACGCCATCCGCACCCATCCGATGCCGTCACCGTCGATATCGATCGCCTCGACCGGCGCTGTCGCGGTGATCGCGGTGACCGGCACCACCGGCAGCGCCCGCCACGCGTTAGCCCCCGCCATCATCGCCGTGTGCGGCCGCGCGATCAGCGCGGTGCCGGTATAAGCCTCGGCCAGCGCAAGCGCGCTTTCCGCCAGCCGCTCGATCACCGCATCCTCGGCATGGCCCGTGATCCGCAGGTGATCGCGCGCCGCCGCACACACCCCCGCGATCGCCGCCGCCGGAAAGGGCGCTGCGTTCATAAATCTCTCCTGTTTGATCCGCTCACGCGGATGGGGCGGCTCCGGCCCGCTCCCCCTCCCGACCACCCACAGCGTATCCTGATTGGGTGGTCGGGAGGGGGAGCGGGCTGGAGCCGTCACGGGCGGGGCTTCCCCCGCCCGTCAAATCAAGCCGCCGCGATCTTCAGCAGCTTGATCGCCTCCGAATTCATCACCGCCCCGCCGACACGCTTGGTGGCGTAAAAATGGACGAACGGCTTGTTCGAATACGGATCGCGCAGGATCTGCGTCTCCGCCCGCTCGGCGATCAGGTAGCCGGCCCGGAAGTTGCCGAACGCGATCGGCAACGTGCCGGCGGCGATGTCGGGCATGTCGTCCGCCTCGACCACCGGATAGCCCAGCAGCGTGTCGGGCTGCCCGCCGGTCAGCCCCGGCATCCACAGGAACGCGCCGTCCGCCGTCTTGAACTTGCGGATGCGGCCCGCGGTCTGCGCGTTCATCACCCAGCACGCACCCTGCCGGTAGCTCCCGCGCAACGCATGGACCAGGTCGATCAGCCGGTTCTCGGGATCGCTCCCGAAGTCCCCCGCCGCCCCGCTCGGCAGATATTGCAACGTCCCGAAGGCCCGCGTCGCGTCGCCGGTCACAGCATTGGGATAGCTCAGGAACCCGCGCGGCCGCCCCGCGCCGTTGCCGCTCACGAACGCCTGCCCCTCGGCCCGGGCAAACTCGCTCGCGATCTCGTCAGCCAGCCACGCCTCGACATCGAACGCGGCATCGTCGAGCATCGCTTGGCTCGCCGCCGGATTGGCGTACAGCTCGCCCATCGGCGGCGCGATCTCGTTGAAGGTCGGCGTCGCCGTCTCCGGCCGCGCGCCCGCCTCGCTCGCCCAGCCCGACGGCGTCGCCCCGCTCGTCACCAGCTTGCGATACCCCGCCGATCCCACGCTCACCACCTGCGCGATGCCGCGGATCGGGCTGGCGTTCTTCAGCGTCGCGCCGATCATCGCATCGATCTCGCGCGGCACGGCATAGCCACCGCCCGCATCGCTGGTTCCCGCGACCGCCTTGGTCTCCACGGTCGCCCCGCTGCGCACGAACGCGCCGAAACCGCTCGCCAGCCCCGCCGCACTCAGCATCGGCC
The DNA here is from genome assembly GCF_030062225.1 of Sphingomonas sp. 2R-10. Lineage (NCBI taxonomy): Bacteria > Pseudomonadati > Pseudomonadota > Alphaproteobacteria > Sphingomonadales > Sphingomonadaceae > Sphingomonas > Sphingomonas sp. 2R-10. The sequence continues at coordinate 1,155 of NZ_JASCXF010000071.1, read as the reverse complement.
GGCCCCCGCCTGCCGCCACACCCGAAAAACTCCCGCCAGCGTCTCGATCGTCATCCTCGTCGTCCCCATGAAAAAGGGGGCGCCGCACGCTCGCGACACCCCCGTTGTGGAAAGTTTGTCCGGTCGCGCGACGGCCTAACCGTCCTCGACCGCATGGATCCTGGCCAGCGGCTGCATCGGCTGCGCGACCACGCTCACCTCGATCAGCTCGGCGGCGGCGATCGTCCGCCACGCCCCCTGCCGCACGCTGGTCGCACGATAGCCGAACGACAGCCCGCCCAGCGCCCCGCTGCGCACCAGCCGTGCCACGTGCGGCGCCTCGATCCGCCCGATCACGCCCAGCCCGCGCGCATCCTCGCCCAGCCACTCGACCGTCCCGATCGGGTCGCCGCGATGCTGCCACAACAGCGGCACCGCGCGCCCCGCCACCAGCGCACCCGGCAGCACGACATCGCCGCCCCGGTCCGCCCGCCCGAAGATCGCGGCGTAGCCGGCGAACCTCACCGCGCCCATTCGGGCCACCCGGTCCTGACCGCGATCCCCACCAGCAGCAGCGCGAACGCCATCCGCATCACCCACGCCAGCGCCGCGCGCATCGCCGACCGCTTGGCATCGCGCCACGCCTTCAGCAGCTCGCGCAGTTCCTGCACGTCTCCCGCCGCCGCCGCATCCGACAGCCCGATCCGCGCCATCGCCCGCGCCGCGCCCAGTTCGCCCGCCTCCTCCGCGATCGCCCGCAGCGTCTGCAGGTCGGCGCCATCGTCCGCCGCCTGCCCCATCAGCTGCGCCAGCAGCCCCGTGTCGCCCATGCCTTGTCTCCTGCTTGTCGCCGCGCTAGCCCGGCCCCCGTGAGACCGCGCCTCCGCATCATCGCCGCCGCCTTCGGCGCAGCCCTGCTCGCCTTCACCTTCGCGCTGCCGTTCCTGAAGGGGAAACGCTGCCTCGACGCCGGCGGCCGGTTCGACCGCATGACGCTGGCGTGCGAAGCGCCGCCCGTCCCCGAAGCCGTTCGTCCTGAGTAGCCCCTGAGCCTGTCGAAGCGGCGTATCGAAGGACCGCCACGGATGCTTCGATACGGGCTTTCGACAAGCTCAATCCCTACTCAGCACGAACGGGAGTATCTGGACCGATCCCCACCAACCCCCGCCTCTCCTC
>NZ_JASCXF010000070.1:0-6560 GCF_030062225.1 Sphingomonas sp. 2R-10 | reverse complement strand
GCCTTCTTCTGTCATGCTCGCGGCGAGCGGTTTCGGTCCAGCCCATATGATCCCCGTGGTCTTCGCAACCCTCGGTGAATCACAACTGGCTGAAATCGCTCAACCTAATTTCCGGTTGGGCTCTAAGGTATGGCGGGATTATACCGGCCGCGGGGTCCATGTCGGCGTTTTCGACGAGGGCGTGCAGAGCGTGCATTGGGATCTGAGCGCGAATTATGACGCCTCCCGCCACGTCGTCATCAACGGCGTCACCTACGCCGGCGATGCCGTTCCCGGATCGCACGGCACCGCAGTTTCCGGTTTGATCGCGGCTGCGCTGAACGATCGCGGCGGCGTAGGCGTTGCCTATAACGCGAAGGTGACCGGCGTGAACATCTTCGACCCCGCCAGTCCGATCAGCATCAACAACGGTTCCTTGATCCTGGAGGCTCTTGCCCAGATCAACCGGTACGATATCACGAACCACAGCTACGGTGGGGCAGGCGCCATCGGTTCGGTGAACTCCCGCAACGTGGTTGGCACCGCAAGCTATCTGCAGTCCTTTGCGGTCGAATTCGCCGCTGCGACGGGCCGGGGCGGCCTCGGCACGATCGCCGTAGCGGCTGCCGGGAACGATGGTCTCGACGGGCAGGCGGACGGGTGGAAGACCGATCGCCATACGGTGACGATCTCCGCCTACCGCGAGGCTGATGGTGCCGCCTCGTCATACAGCACGCGCGGGGCGCATCTGCTGGTCGCCGCGCCGTCGAACGATTTGTTCGGCTTGAACAGTGCCGGTCTTATCACGACCGACCTGCTTGGTACGGCCGGTTACAATACGTCTTTCGATCCCACGGGGCCGGCGGACTATACGGATCAGTTCGGCGGAACGTCCGGCGCGACGCCGGTTGCGTCGGGTGTCGTCGCATTGATGCTCGACGCCAACGAGCAACTCGGCTGGCGTGATGTGAAGAACATCCTTGCCGCATCGGCCAAGATGCCGGTCGCGTTCGAAACCGGTCCCGTGCTGTTCAACTCGGAGATCATCGCCGGGAACTTCGTCATACCATTCAATAGTCGTTTCAACGAAAGCTCGTTCCAGCTCTCCGGCGACGCCGCGGGATGGAACGGTGGAGCGATGCATTACAGCTCCGACTACGGTTACGGCGCGATCGATGCGTATAATGCGGTCCGCATGGCCGAAGTATGGTCCCTGTTCGGCTCCGCCAAAACGTCTGCGAACGAGGTGGCGATGACGACGGGCGTCATTGCTGCCGGTGTCACCACGAATGGTCGACTATTGGACAATGCAACGACTGCCGTGCAATTCTTCAACGGCTTTCTTCAGCCGCCAGTGAGCTACAAGTTCAATGTTGCGGAAAGCATGGACGTTGAGCACCTCGACCTGAACATCAACTTCGAAACATTCATTCAGGTTCTGGATGCTCAGGGCGTCGTGCGACGCGAGCTCTTCACCGTCTTGGGCCTGACGCAACTGAAGCTCATCGCGCCGGATGGCACTGAAGGGATGGCAAGTATTCCCGGAACAGTGCAATCGGTGAGCCGAGAGAATGCCAATCAGGATTACGTGATGGGCTTCTCCGGCTTCCGGGGCGTCGAGACAAAGGGCGAATGGACGCTTCAGTTCCAGACCTATGGCGAAAGCAACGACAACGGCCCCGACAGCCCGTTCACCTACACAATCAATCGGCAGTTGACGATCAACAGCCTGAAGCTGGACATGTTCGGTTCGACGCCGTCGACCGACGACGTCCACAGCTATACCGGCGAGTTCTTCACGATGGCTGGGATCGCCGGGGAGGACGGGCGTCGCACGCTGTCGGACACGAATGGCGGCACCGATTGGATCAACGCCGCCGCGGTCGCCGCGAACGTGGAGGTCTCGCTGATCGAGGGTGTCACGACGCGGTTCGGCGGACGCGATGCCTTCACCATCGCGCGCGGCAGCCGGATCGAGAATGTCGTGACCGGTGACGGTGCCGATCGCCTGACCGGGAACGTCGCCGACAATGCGCTGTACGGCATGCGCGGCAACGACTGGCTGAACGGCGGCGCGGGTAACGACAAGCTGTTCGGCGGCGCGGGTAGCGATACATTCGCGTTCGACACGCAAGGGGTGAGCGGATTCGACCGGATCCTCGACTGGAGCGGCGGAGACCGGATCGCGACGACCAAGCAGTTGCGCGGCGCAGATCTGAACGGCCTCATCACGGTCGGCTCCAACGCGCTGATGCTGCTCGACAACAGCGTGCGCGGCGACACCGCGGAACTGGTCGGCGAAGGCGGGGCGGTGCTCCGCGCTGCGGGCCGGTCGGATGGCTATTGGTGGTACGACTTCGTCTCGGGAGGCCGCGAGGACTTCACCGATGGGCGGGTTATGGAGCTGGCATCGGTGCAGGCGGGTGCGGCGACCACCGACGGCGGCGCGCTGCCCGGCTCATTCACCGCGGCGCTGGGTGCGGCCACGCTCGGCCACGCGTTCGAGATCAGCGACGCGGCCTTCTTCCTCTACGACACGATGGGTGACGCCATGTCGTCGGGTGCGGTCACCCTCGCCTGACCGGGCCGACCGGGGCGGCGCCGCGCCGCCCCGGTCCCTTCTTCCTTCAAGCTCATCGGAATTCCGTACGTGTCGACCCCGGCCAGCACAGCCAACGACCGCACCCGCCACCAGGCGCGGCGACGTTCCGCGTGTGGCGAAGGTCACCGTTCGCTGCTGGCCGCATGGCGCAGGCGCGGGGGCACAAGGGTAGTCGTGTCGCTCCTGCTCATCGGCAGTCCGGCGTCCGGCGAATCGCTGGCCGACGCGATCGTCGATGCATACCGCAGTAATCCACGGCTCCAGGCGCAGCGCGCGGAGTTGCGCGCTTTGGACGAGACGGTGATCGAGGCGCTCAGCCCGTACCGCCTCGGCGCGCAGATCAATGGCAACCTCAACTACAACGAACGGCGCCAGCGCGGTATCTCGACCGAAGGGTTCACCGTATTCGAACAGCGCACGGTGGGTGTCGCACTGACCGTGAACCAGTTGCTTACGAGCGGCGGCCGGACCGCGGCGCAGTTTTCAGCAGCGGAGGCGGACGTGTTGTCGGGCCGGGAACGGCTGCGCGAGCTGGAGAACAGCACTCTGTTGGAGGTGATCGACGCCTATGTGTCGGTGCGCCGCGACCAGCAATTGATCGCGATCCAGATGCGCGCGGTCGAAAATTACGAGCGGCAGGTGACGCAGAACCGGTCGCGCGAGCGGGAGGGCGATCTTTCGCGTACGGATGTTTCGCAGGCACAGGCGCAACTGTTCCTCATCCGTGCCGGACTGGCGCAGGCGCGCGCCAATCTCGAACAGAGCCGGTCCCGCTTCGCTACGTTGGTCGGGCGCAACCCCGGCCCACTCGATGCGGAGCCGCCGCTACCAGGTGTGCCGGTGGCGTCGGACGAGGCGCAAAGGCTTGCCGCGGACGACAGCCCGGTACTGTGGCAGGCGCGGCTGGCGGAAAAGGCCAGCCGTCACCGCATCGCTGCCGCGCGGGCGGAGCGCAACCCGACGCTCGCCGCGCAGGGGTCGTTCGGGTACGTGAACCCGCTCGGGTTCGAGCGGCGCGATCTGGGCAGGAACATTGGCGGGGGGATCACCTTCACGATGCCGATCCTAACGCAGGGGGTGGTCGGGTCGCGCGTCCGGGCCGCGATCGCCGCGCAGCAATCCGCCGGTTTCCAGATCGAGGATACGCGCCGCAACATCGCGGCCGGGGTCCTGAACGCCTGGAACCAGTCGGTCACCGCGCAGGAGCAGTTGCGCACCGGACTTTCGGCGATCGAGGCGGCGGAGGCGGCGGCTTCTGGCGTACGACGCGGCTTCCGGGAGGGCTTCCGGTCCAATTTCGAGGTGATTGATTCCGAACAGCGTCTGCTCAACGCCCAGATCCTGGTCGTGAACGCGCGGTACGGCCAGTATCTCGGCCAGGCGACCCTGCTCGCCTTCATCGGCCGGCTTCGGGCCGACGCGCTGGTCGATGCGGTCACGCCCTACGATCCCACCAAAAATCTCGCCAGGCAGCGGCGGTCGCAGATCGGCCCGTTCGTGCCCGTCCTGCACGCCTATGATCGGCTGTCGGTGCCGAGCGGGCGGAGTCGCGACGCGCCCGTCATCCTGCCGGTGCCCTCTCCACAGGTCCTGCCGGCGACACCGCCGCCGCTGACCGGCCCGCTTGCAAACGGCCTTCCGGGTCTGCCGCAATCCACGACAATCAACAGGGAGTGAACATGATGAACACCAAGACTGCGATGATGATGATGGCTGCCCCGCTCGCGCTCGCGGCGACGCCCGCGGATGCCGCGACGTTCCTTTTCCAGATCACGGGCGGCTATCAGGCCAGCTTCGCGATCGACAGCGCCGCCCTGGCGCCCCCGGCTCAGATCGGCGCGGGATTCTTCACGGTGTTCGACACGCCGGGTACGTTCGGTGGGGTGGGCCTGACCGCATCGTCGGTGACGTTCAACACTACCGCGTTCGACGGTGGATTGACGATAGAACTTCCCGACGGAGATTTCCGCGGTTTCCTGGGGTCGCAACTGTTCACCGGCACGACGGCGATGCCTTCCTTGCTGACCGGCGCATTTACGCTGGCATCGGACATCGACCAGTCACCGGTGACGATTACCGTCTCGCAGAGCGTCGCTGCAGTGCCGGAACCCGCAACCTGGGCGATGATGATCATCGGCTTCGGCGCAGTGGGTATCGGGATGCGGCGTCGCGCCGCGATCCGCACCGAAGTACGCTTCGCCTGAGCCACATATGACGAGGCGCGTCCGGCCCCGGCGGCCGGGCGCGCCGCCTGGATCCGAAAGTCGCAATGTCCGACCATTCCGTGCTCCACCCTCTAAAGCATGCACTTTGTGCCGCGCGTCGGCATCTGTGGGGAGCAGCGCTGTTCAGCGGGTTGGTCAACATCCTGTATCTGGCTCCGTCGATCTTCATGCTGCAGGTCTACGACCGTGTCGTCCCGACGCGCGGTGGGGCGACGTTGCTGGCGTTGATCGTGGTGCTGATGGTGACGCTCGCTGTGTTCGCGGTCCTCGATCTCGTGCGCATGCGGTTGCTGCTTCGGGCGAGCGTGCGGCTCGAGAAACTGGCCGCCCCCCCCATCCTGCACCGCATCCTCGGCGCGAACCGCGCGACGGCGGCGGAGCGCGCGGCCGCGCTGCGCAATTTCGATACCGTGCGTGGCACGCTGGTCGGACCGGCGGTCGTGGCGGTTTTCGATGCACCCTGGGCACCTGTCTACCTCATCGTCTGTTTCCTGCTGCATGTCTGGATCGGCGCGCTGGCAGTCGCCGCGCTCGTCCTGCTCAGCCTCGTGGCGTTTCTCGGGGAACGCGCGACGCGGTCGGGGATCGCGGTGTCGTCGGCGGGCGCGGGCGTGCTCGCGCGATCGCAGGATTATTCGATCTCCGCTGCCGAAGTGGGCCGTGTTCTCGGAATGTGCCAAGCCTTGGTTGGCCGGCACCTGTCCGAACGTGCCGCGGTCGTCGCCGATCAGGGCGAGGTCGCGCGCACGTCGGGCGCATTTCTGGCCGGCACGAAGTTCCTGCGACTGCTTTTCCAGTCGCTCGCGCTCGCGCTCGGTGCCTGGCTTGCCATCCAGCAAAGCATCTCTGCAGGAGCAATTTTCGCCGCGTCGCTGCTGGTCGGGCGCGCCCTTCAGCCGGTAGAGCAGATTCTGAGCGCTTGGAAAAACGTGACGGGCGCCCGCGCCGCATACCGCGAACTTTCCCGCTTCCTCGCCATCAACCCGGCCAACGCGATGACGACATCGCTTCCCGATCCGAAGGGGCGGCTCGAAGTCGAGCGGGTGTCCGTTCGCGTGCCGAGTGGCGACACCGAGATTTTGAAAGAGGTGAGCTTCACGGCGGTGCCGGGGGAAATCGTCGCGCTGGTCGGGCCGAGCGGTGCGGGCAAGTCGACCCTGTTGCGCGCGCTTGTCGGTGCGATCCGGCCCAACTCGGGCGAAATCCGCATCGACGGCGCGCGCCTGTCGGACTGGAACGAGCAGACACTCGGATCGCATCTCGGATATATGCCCCAGACGCCGACGCTGTTCCCGGCCAGCGTACATGCCAACATTTCCCGGTTCAGCGGCGTGTCCGCCGACGCGCCGGGCGACATTGACGCGGCGGTGATCGACGCGGCCCGGCGGGCCGGTGCGCACGAGATGATCCTGCGGCTGCCGCAGGGTTATGACACGATGCTGTCGATCCGGGAGAGCGGCGGCCTTTCGGCGGGTCAGCGGCAACTCGTCGCGCTCGCCCGTGCGCTGTTCGGACGACCGCGCTTGCTGTTCCTCGACGAGCCCAATGCGCACCTCGATACAAACGGAGAGACGATGCTGGCGGAGATGCTGCGTCAGGCACAGGCGAGCGGTATCACGATCATCGTGTCGACCCATCGTCCGAGCCTCTTACAGGCGGCCGACCGGATCCTGCTGCTACGCGAAGGCGAGGTCGAGTTCTTCAAAAGCCGCGCGGAAGCACTCGCCGGTCACGCGAGAACGGGTGGGCCGGGC